>NZ_BJOR01000003.1 GCF_006540305.1 Streptomyces sp. 6-11-2
TCCGTCGTTCAGACCGAGCGTGGGGGCCGACTCGGGGACGGTCGCCATGAACGGGTAGTGCTCGGTGGAGTTCGATCCGTTGACGATGGCTGAGGCGCTGCCGGCCATGACAGTGGCGCATGCCGCAGCTGCGAGAACGCCGACGGCAGCGGTGCGGGCGGTACGGCGGCGCAGTGGCTTGAAGCTGTACACAAAGAGTTCCTTTTTTGCTCGGTGGATCCGTACGCATTTGCTCGGTGGATCCGTGCGCATTCAGCCTCGTTGTTTCGACGCCTGCCAGACCATCCGGGAAACAGGCCAGTCGATGGTATGGCCCTCTTCCCCTCCGAACTGGGGAAAACCCGAGGCCCGGAGTGTGGCTGCCCGGCATGACGGCGACGGCGGTCACCGCGGCCACGACCGCGACTATCACGAACTCCCGCCGTCGCCACAACACGCGGAAATACCTCGCAAGGGCGGCCGGAGAAGACCCCCGGAGGAAGCCACGGATCTGAGAGCCAAGACGCAGACGTACGTGCTACGCGTTGATGGCGCTATTTGAAAATCCCGACCCGGTGCTGGGGAGTGGGGCAAACCTGCTGAGTTGATTTCCCCACCCTTCGTGCGATCTCGGCGTGGTGGGTGCGACGGCAAGCCTGCGTGGGCAACGGGTCGGGCCTCTTCGGGAGGCTGGGTGCTCACGTGGGAGGAAGACGTGGACGCGCACGCGCTGCGTCGCCAGGGCTGGACGATCTCCGCGATCGCCAGACACCTGGGACGCGACCGTAAGACGATCCGTGCCTACCTGAACGGCGAGCGCGCCCCGCGGCAGCGCCGCCAGGCTCCAGATACGTTCTTTCCCTTCTTGGACTACTGCCGTCAACGCCTGGCGGACGACCCGCACTTGTGGGCATCCACCCTGTTCGACGAGGTGGTCCAACTCGGCTACCGCGGCGCCTATTCGACGTTCACCGGGGCGCTTCGCCGCTACGAGGTCCGGCCGTACTGCGAGCCCTGCCATGCGTCGCAGGGCCGGGACCGCGCGGTGATCGAGCACCCGCCGGGCGAGGAGGTCCAGTTCGACTGGGTCGAGCTGCCCGATCCACCCGCGGGCTGGGGCATCGGCGGACACGCGCACCTGCTGGTCGGGGCGCTCGCGCATTCGGGCCGGTGGCGGGCGGTGCTGGCGGAGTCGGAGGACTTCCCGCACCTGGTCTAGGTCCTCGACCAGGTGCTGCGCAAGCTCGGCGGCACCGCCAGACGGTGGCGGTTCGACCGGATGGCGACCGTCTGTTACCCCTCCAGTGGCCAGGTCACCCCGACGTTCGCGGGGGTCGCGAAGCTCTACGGCGTCCAGGTGGCGATCTGCCCGCCGCGGGGGGAAAAACCGCAAGGGCGGCCTGCACATCGCCACGGCGGGGAAGGCCGTCGTCGCCCGGCACCGGCTCGCGCCGCGCGGGGCCAGGCGGACGGTCCGCGACGCGGGTCATGTGATTGCGCTGGAGCGGGCGGTTCTCGCGCAGGTCAGTGACCGGGCCCCGTGCAAGACCAAGACCCGCCGCCCGCTGTCGCCCCAGGCGCTCGCTGAGGCTGAGCTGCCGGTCAGGCCACACGCCGGTACCAGGCCCGGACCCGCTTGGTCTCTTCGCCGGAACGGAACTGCGGGCGCCAGTGCCCCCACTGGGCAGCCTGAGTCACGTCGCCTCCGATAACTGCGCGGCCGACACGGCCAGTTCGTGCATGCGCTCCTCCAAGCGGCAGAGGGACGGGGCAGTAGATCACCCTAGGGCCCTGAAAATCGAACGTGGCGCTCCGCGGCCTCTTCCGCCGGCGGACCTGACCGGGAAAGCCGAAAGGGCCCTCGGGCAAGCCTCCCCGAACGAGGGCTTGCCCAGCCGTCCTGTGAGCGCGAACAGCCCGACCGCGGCGAAGGAGGAACGGGTGCGCAGCTTCGAGACGGGACCAGACGGTCGTACGACGCGACGTGCACTGCTCTGGCCGCGTGTGGAGCGAGCACGCATTGCGTGTCGTCCGCCGACACGAGCGAGGCCCTGGTGGCTGCCTGTCCGCCGGGAGCCGAGACCCGCTGGCCCGCCCTGTACGTCAAGGCCCGTGCGGACGGCGACCGTGCGGTGCGCACCGAGGCGTTCGACGCGATGGCGAGTGGCGTGTGGGAGCTGGCGGCCGCGGTGTGGCAGGAGACCGAGCTGCTGCTGTGGAAGCCGCCGACGGCGTGGTTCAGCGTCAACGCCTTCTACACCATCGGCGGGCTGCGGAACTGGTACGTGAACTTAGAGCACCCCCACCGCTCGGACCGGCGATGGGTTCGACACCCTTGACCTCACCGTAGACCTGGTCGTCGACCCCGACCTGACCAGCTGGCAGTGGCACGACGGGACCAAGGTCGAGGGCATTCTCGCCGCCGTCGGCAGCGCCGCCGCCAACTCGACCGCCGCCCGCCTAGGCCGGGCCCGCCAAGCCCGCTGGGCGAGCCACGGGCGGCGCCATGACTGCCGCGTTCGGCGCCCTCGCCGCCGTAGCCGGCGCCGTAGGCACAACCGCCGCCGCGGGCGCCTCGGCCATCAGGTCGGCGGCCGACCTGGGCCGCGAGGGCATCGGCCTTGCCCGCGAGGGGGTCCAGGAGGCAGGGGCCTACGGCGAGCGCCGCCACGAACGGAAGATGCACGCCGCCGGGAGCGGTGGCGACGAGGGCTGACCCCAGACCGAACACCACGAGGCACCCCCGAGGAGCCGCTCGAATCGGCTCCCGCCGGGGCGCCGTCGTGTCCGGGGCCGCCCGACGGCGGCCCCGGAACGCCCCCCTCGCGCGACGGGAGGGCGGGCCGGTCGTCGGCCGTCGGAAGTTGGGCGACCGGGGGGAGTAACCGGCGGCAGCGAGTGTTGCTGGTATCAGTAACGGTCCCGGCCGGGGGCGGCCTGGGATCAGTTCGTGGGGATCGGGCCCGTCGTTTGGTTCCGCCCGGAGAGGCATCGGGAAGGGTGGGGCCCGGGGTGGTGAACAGCTCCGGATGCCGCCGCTTGAGCCGGGCGTAGGCCCTGAGGCGTGCGTTTCGTCGGCGTTGCTGCATGTTCATCTCAGGCCGCCCCATCCAGGAGCCGTGACAATTCGGCGTCCATATCTAGACCGGAGACCTCCTGGCCGGCCGGCACCAAGTGGTACGTCCGCCCCAGCCACTGCGCGACCACTGGGAGGGGAGCGGTGAGCCAAGCGGTCCCGTGCGGAGAGGACAGAGCAAGGTTCAGCTCGGCATCGGGCCCGGAACCGACCGGCCAGACGTGCACATTGCCTTGCCCGGTGGGCCGGTTGAGGCCCTCTGTCAGCGTGTCACGGGCCAAGGCCCAGCTGACTTGATGGACGGTGCCGGTCTGGAAGACGATGATCGCGGCAAACGGGTCTTGGGTGGCGTAATGCAGACGAGTTGGCACCGCGAGGCGCTTGCCGGACGGAAGTACCAGCTCCATGTGCAACGTCTGGTCTACGTGATAGTGCATGGCTCGGATTGCTCCTCGAGAGCCTGGGCCGGTCGGCGCACTGCCACCCCAACGGCCGCGGTGCGCGGAGGCCCAGGGGCGGGCCGGGCCGGCGCGCTAAAAGCTGGCCCGGTGCCCGCCTTGGGCGGTCAGTTGAAGATGCGGTGGTCGAAGCCACGGTCGTGGCTGCTCACGGAGTGCCATGCGCCGTTGTTCTTCACGTAGAACCAATGTCCGTCGTAGCGGTACTGCCGACCGTGGTCGTTGCAGTACCAGCCGCTGCCGATCCGCACCCACTTGCGGTGGCCGTCCCAGCGAATGTCGTGACGGTCGTGGTGGCCGCCCCAGCGAATGTCGTCACGGTCGTGGTGGCCGTTCCAACGAGTGTCGCGATGGTCGTGGTGGTCGCCGTACTGGGTCCGGTCCGAGGAGTGGTACGCCACAACCGCGGTGTGGTCGGCAACCTCTGCCGGCGCAGCCGAGGCGGTGCCGCCCACTGTCAGGAGGGCGCCCGCGGCGACTGCGAGTGCCGCTGCCGAGGTGGCGAACCGCCGCCCGAAGTTGTGCTTCATGATCGTTCTCCTTGCTGTGTTCCGGAGCTCTGGATTGAGGCTCCGCTTGGCGGGTATGGGCGCCATGCATCCCTTCGAAGGGTGGGCTCCCGTACCCCGCTGTCGAGCGCCGGTTCCCGGCGTCGGCGGCCTGTCGCGCTCCCGCCCGAGCGGGCGAGAGGCGCAGGGATAGGGGATTTTTCAGCGGGTCACTTCGTTCTAAGTGACCTGAAGCTGTACGCAGAGGGTTTCTTTTTGCTCGGTGGATCCCCGTACGCATTCAGCATCGTTGTTTCGATGCCTGCCAGACCATCCGGGAAACAGGTCAACCGATGGTATGGCCCTCTTCCCCTCCGTACTGGGGAAAGCCCGTGGCCCGGAGTGTGGCTGCCTGGCGAAGGACTTCGCAAGGGCCGGAGAAGACCCCCGGAGAAAGCCACCGAGGCGCTGTAAGCGCCCGGCCCATTCGAGGCCATGTCCAGGGATGAGGAAGGCTTCTGGGCCTTTCGCCGAGTTCACACGACGGCTCCCCAAAGAGCGACGCGGGGCCCGCAGTCTCTTTCAGGGCCTCGATGGGCCGGGGTGGGCCTGGCGGTGCTCCGCATCACTGCCCATTAGGTGTGCCGTCTCATGACATTGGTTCCTCGCTGTCAGGCTTGACGGGCGTAGGACGTGAGGCGATCGGCGAGCGCGGTGACGAGGTCGCGCAGTTCAGCGGGGCTCTCGATGACGAACGGCCGGTCGAGTGAGGCGAGTACCGGAGGCAACCAGTCGAGCCGCTCCGCCCGCAGCTCGACGCGCAGCCAGCGCTCGGTTGCCCGGTCCTCGCCTGCCGCTGGCTCGTGCTCCTCCAGGCTCGCGACGCTGGCGGGAAGGTGGGCGCGGATCTGCTCGACCGTCCCGTGGATCCGCAAGGTCACCTCATGCTGGTACTCGGCCGTGGCGAAGCCTGACAACACGCGCTGTGCCGGACCGGGACCCGCCGGCGCTTCGAATGAACCGGGCAGGGTCCGCGCGTCTGCGATGCGATCGAGTCGGAAGGTTCGGTCCTCGTCGATCCGGGCGTCCTTGCCCGTGACGTACCACCGGCCCGAATGGGCGACGATCCCGTACGCGTGCAGCGTGCGTTCGCTGCGCCGTCCGTCGCGGTCGGTGTAGCGGATCGAGACCGGTCGGCGGTGGCGCACCGCATCGGCGATGGTGAGCAGGACCCCGGCGTCCGGGGTGTCGAACTCTCCGGGCTGTTCCGTGAAGGCGAGGGATTCCAGGAGTGTGTCGAGCCGGCGGGCGAGGTGCTTGGGCAGCACCCTCCGGATCTTCGCCGATGCTGTCTCGTTTGCCGTGTGCTGCGTCGTTGTCAGCCCTGCTCGGCGGCCGGCGACCAGGCCGAGCAGCACGGCCAGCGCCTCGTCGTCGCTGAGCATGAGCGGAGGCAAGCGGTACCCGGGGGCGAGCCGGTACCCGCCGTAGCGGCCGCGCACCGATTCCACGGGCACGTCGAGGTCGATGAGCTGGTCCACGTACCGCCGCACGGTGCGCCCTTCGACGCCGAGCCGGTCGGCGAGTTCGGCCACTGTCCGGGTTCCGCCCGACTGCAGCAGCTCCAGGAGTGTCAGCACGCGGCCGGTGGGTCGAGGCATGTTCGCAGCCTAACGCGAATACAGGACCGATTCTGTCCACTATTTCTCCTAGCCTGCGACGTGCACGCCTCCAGCACAGCCAAGGAGATCCCCATGGACTTCGTCTCGATCCGCATCATCACCAGCGACGTAGCGCGCCTCGTCGAGTTCTACGAGCGAGCCACAGGGGCGCGGGCGACGTGGGCCACCGAAGACTTCGCCGAACTCAAGACCGCGGGCGCCACCCTCGCGATCGCCGGTACCCGCACCGTCCCGCTGTTCGCCCCGGGCTCTGCCCGCCCGGCGGACAACCGCAGCGTGATCACTGAGTTCCTCGTCGACGACGTGGACCGCGTTCACCAGAACCTGACCGGCTTCGTCACCGACTTCGTCAACGAGCCCACCACGATGCCCTGGGGCAACCGGTCGCTGCTGTTCCGCGACCCCGACGGCAACCTCGTCAACTTTTTCACCCCCGTCACCCCGGCGGCTATCGAAAAGTTCGCACGCTGACGCCACGCACAGCCGCTCACGCGGGAGCCCTGAGACCCCAGGCTCCCGGTGAACGCGGCCGCCGAGTCCCGGAGCGCCACCAGCAAGGGGCACGGGAACGCACCGCTGCCCCCCCGAAGGACGTCTGCGCTTGTGTCTGCGGGTTGACGCCGGACGTCCGATCGCACACGTCGTTGCGGAAGCAGGCGCCGCCGGTCGATGATGCGTTGCGCGCCGCTGGGCTCGGGGATCAGGCTGAAGTACCCGAGGCCCAGGGCGAGGATCACGTTGGTTCAAACCCCGGCGAGGCACCCGCACTCGTCGTCGCGGCCGATGAGGGACCCGCGTGTTTCTGAGCCCCAGATTCCACCGGCGTCGGCGGTCGAGGGCCGCAGCCAGCCGGTCCTGCTGCTGCCACGTCCCACGAACCCGGTCTCCACCGTCCGGGCGACCTCCGGTTCCTTCCCCGGTCGCGGCGACCGGGCTTGCAGGGGGTGTGCCACTGCTGGCGCCGCTCCGCTTCTGATACTCGCCCTGGGCGAGGCGGCACACCGGGCAGCGTGACGCCTCGCGCACGGCTTCCTGCTCGGCGCGCTTGCCGCCTTCTCCCGGGCGCGGCGCTCGCGCTGGCAGGTGTCGAGGTCGTCGGGGTTGGCCAGGGCCCGGTGGAGGGTCTCGCGGCCGGAGCGCCGGAAGCACCACCGCACCGGGCGAGCGGGCCGTACTGCTGGAGCAGCTTCAGCGTGGTCACGGTGATCGGGACGGCGCGGCTGCAGTCAGTGGAGTGGCGGCCGTTCGTCGCCTTCCGGCCAGCGGGCCGCGGGCGGGAAAGCGGTTGGCCCGGCACGGGCGAAGGCAGCGACGCGGTCGAGAGCGTCGAGGCCGACGGAGACGTCGGAGCAGACGCCGTCCACGATCTGCCGCAGCAGCAGGGCGTGATGATGAATCGCATGAGCTTGTGACCTGCTCGTCGACGCTGCGGGCGGCAGCGATGTACTGCCCGCCGCCGGCAGGCGGCGCGCAGCGACCCGCGGCTAGAAGGTGATCTTGACCTTGAGAGCCTCGCGCGCGTCCATTGCCTTGTAACCCTCCGGCACTCCCGCCAGCTCGACCGTCCTGTCGAACACCGGCGACGGGTCGATGACCCCGCCCAGCACGTCCGCCAACAGCGCGGGAATGTAGTGGCGCGCCGGCGCCACCCCGCCCCGCACCGCGACATTGCGGTTGAACATCTGCCGGATGTCCACGCCCGCGCTGCCGCCGTGCGGCACGCCGACGTAGCCGACGGAGCCGCCGTCTCGGGTGATGGAGATCGCGGTGCGCATCGACTCCTCGGTGCCGACCGCCTCCAGGACCGCGTGCGCGCCCGAGCCGCCGGTCAGCTCCTTGACTGCCGCCACGGCCTCCGCACCGCGGGCCGGGACGACGTCGGTCGCGCCGAAGGTGCGCGCGATCGCGGTCCGCGACTCGTGCCGCCCCAGCGCGATGATCCGCTCCGCGCCGAGCCGGCGCGCGGCCAGCACGCCGCACAGGCCGACCGCGCCGTCGCCGACTACGGCGACCGTCGCGCCCGGCCGGACGCCCGCGGACATGGCCGCATGGTGCCCGGTGGACATGACGTCGGACAGCGCCAGCACGGCCGTCAGCAGCCGCTCGTCCGAGCGGACCTCCGCGGGCAGCTTGACCAGCGTGCCGTCGGCGAACGGAACCCGGACCGCCTCGCCCTGCCCGCCGTCCGAACCCGGCTCACCCCAGAACCCGCCGCGCGGGCAGGAGGTGTGCAGGCCCTCGGCGCAGAACTCGCACACGCCGTCCGACCACACGAACGGCGCAACCACCAGGTCGCCTGGCCGGAAGTCGCGCACCTCGGAGCCGACTTCCTCGACCACGCCCAGGAACTCGTGCCCGATCCGCTGACCCTTCTCCCGGGCGGCCACGCCGCGGTAGGCCCACAGGTCGCTGCCGCACACGCAGGCGAGTACGGTCCGCACCACCGCGTCGGCGGGACGCCGCAGCGCGGCGTCGGGGACCTCCTCGACTCGGACGTCGTTCGGGCCGTGGATGACGGTGGCGCGCATGCGTTCTCTGCTTTCGGTTCTCGCGAAGGGGCCGCCCCGTGAGCGGCCTCCGGATCAGGCGGCCTGGGATCAGGGACGGCCTCGAAGGTGAAGGCCAACCACACTAAGACGCCCGCCGGGGCCACGATATTCCGCGCCGCACCGGGCCGGTGCCGCCTGCGCAGGGTGCGTCACGCGCCTGCCTCGCCCTCACCGGACAGCTCACTTCGAACCCACTCGCGCCCGAGGCCGCAAGCTGAGTTCAGCCAGTGGAGTAGGTATTGATCCACGTGAGGCCGCCGAGGTCGAGTCGGTGGCGGGCGCGGGCGCGGGTGACGGCGACGTAGGCGAGGCGGGCGTCGGTGTCGTTGACGGGTTCCGGGATGGGGCGTCCTTGGGTCGCGCTGGTCGGTGTCCTTTGGTGGAGGGAAGTCGTCGCCGATTTGGACGGTGGGCCATTCGCGGCCTTTGGCGGTGTGGGCGGTGGTGACGGTGACGTCGGCGTGATCCTCGCTGGTGAGTTGGTTGACGGCGGTGAGGCTGGCGTCGGGGGGTGCCGGGCCACCATGGCCGGCCGGGGCCGCAGCCGGCGGGGGTCGGCACGCGCAGCAGCTTCGCGAGCCGTGGCACCTTGGTGAAGCGGCGGGTGTGGTAAGCGGAGGCGATCGCGCCGCCGCGCGAGCGGCCGTGTTCGCGTGCGAGGGGGAGGCGGATGGGGCAGCCGGTTGGCTTCCTGGGCGATCAGGGGGCCGAAGTGGAAGGAACGGGTCAGGCGTGCTGTTCGACGTCGTCGATGTCCGACCGGTTCGGCAGGGGAGGGCTGCTGAGGGTCCGTCATGGGCCCGGGAAGGGGACCTGTCCTGCTTCTGAGTGAGAACGGGGTCTGAGGATCGATCGGGGATCGGCGGGGTCCAGCGATCGGTTGTTGATCTTCCTCGCGCAAAGGTCCGTTTGCGAGGGTAGCCGCGTACACCTCTGGTCCCTGCTCTCGCTCGGGGGAGATCGTCATGGGGCGGTCGATGGAGCCGTAGGGCGTCGCCAGAATCTACATTGCGATGATAAAAATCGGTCTTCCCCGGCCCGCCGGGGGCCACCAGCGCCTCCCTTCACCGAGCGTGCGGTGAGGACATGGCCGGCCGGGACTCGCTTCCCAGCGACTGGATCCACCTCAAATAGCTCATCTGCGCACTGGGCGCCGGACCTGAGGAAGTCGGCGCCTTCTCCCCGGCTCCGCCTCCATCTTCCGACCACGGTTCGGAAGGGGACGTACGGACTCGACCCAGGCTCCCTTGGCGGATCCGGTTCCTGTACCCCGCGGCAGACCGCGACGACGACCGCCCGTGACCGGCATCGCCGGAGCTAACCCGCTGCCGCTCATTACGCGACAGATCACGCCCTGCCTGCCGCCGCATCTCGGTCTGTTGCTCGGGGGACAACTCCACCGTCAGGATCTCCCTCCGCTATGAGGTTGTGCCGCACCTGCCAAGGACGTGTTTCGCGCGGAAGAGGGCTTCGCATGACTCCCTGGCCGGCTCGGAGCCTGACCTCTTCGACCGGCGGGCGCTACCGGAGGACCTGAGTCCGGGGTGGGGTCGGCAGGTCGTTCCGGCATTCGGTCTCGAGCGGACCGTACAGGCCGCTTCTGAGTGCGAGGTGCGCCGTCGTCGCGCCGGCTCGGTCATTGCTCAACTGGTCCTTTTTTCCTGCGTGGTGACCGCCGGTCCATGCCGCCTGCCTGCCCGGTCGACACTGCTTGGGCGCCTTTGTGCCGACTCGTATCCGCCGTCCTCGGACACGGGTGATCGAACTCTGACTCCGCCAAGGCCGCAGCAAAGTAACTAGACAACCTAGTACCTAGACAGCCTGGTTTCCTTAGTCGTAAGGTCACTCGCAGGTGGCCAAGATTCACCTGTTCCGACTTGAAACATCTGGGCGTCTTTGCTCCCTTGACGTTCTTTGTAGCCCGCCGATTGATCGAGGTAAGGCATGACTGAGTCGAATGACACCGCCGTCCCCGCGCTGTGGGGTCCGATGACTGCGCTGGTACTGCAGAACTCGCCGGTCTCCGGCCCGCGGCTGCGGGACCTCCCTGCGTTCGTCCGCGCATTCGGCGAGGTCAAGTTGGCTGCGGTGCGCGCGAACAGTGACCTCGGCGTCCTGGACGAGGTGCGCGCGAGGGTCATCGCAGAGGCGGCGAGTGAAGTCGCGCGGGGTGGCCTGATAGATCAGTTCCCGGTGCGTCTCGTCGCCACTGGTGGCGGTACCGCGACCAACATGAACGTCAACGAAGTGCTGGCGTCGCGGGCGACCCAACTCCTTGCGGGCGATGCGGATCTCACGATCCACCCCAACGATCATGTGAACCGGTCTCAGTCCTCGAACGACACCTACCCGACCGCGACGAAGGTGCTCCTGGTGCGCCAGGCGTACGCGGTCGCGGCGGCCCTGCGGGAGCTTGCGCGCAGCTTCATCCGGCAGGCCGAGCAGAACGCCGGAGTGGATCGGATGGGGCGCACCTCCTGGCAGGACGCCGTCGTCGTCCCGGTGTCGGCGACGCACCAGGCGCACGCAGCGGCGGTTGAGCGGTTCGCCGACCAGTTCGAGGCTGCCGCGCAGATGCTGCTGGCGGTTCCGCTCGGCGGGACCGTGCTCGGGACCGGCGTGGGAGCGCCGGAGGGATTCAAGGCTTCAGCAGTAGAGCACCTGGCCGACATCACGGGTCTGCCGCTGCGGCCGAGCGCAAACCCCATCGATGCGTTCGTGCACGCCGACGGCTACGCCGCGCTGGCCGACACCGCAGCCCGGTGTGCCAGCATTCTGTTCAAGCAGTGCCACGACCTGCGCATCCTCAGCTCGGGCCCGAACGGCGGACTGTCGGAGCTGTCGCTTCCCAAGCTCCAGCCCGGATCGTCGATCATGCCGGGCAAGGTCAACCCGGCCGTACCCACCATGGTCATCCAGGCGACCTTCGCGATCCGAGCGGCCGCCACGGGTGTGGGCATGGCCGTCGCTTCCGGCGACCCCGACACCTTCGGGCACGGACCCGCTGTCGTCGCTGGTCTCTCCCCGGCGCTTACCGAGCTGGCCTCCGTGGTGTCCGTGCTCACCGACAAGTGCATCGACGGCCTGCGCTGGAACAAGGAGCGGCTCGCCGCACTCGCTGCAAGTCCCTTCGATGCCGCGATCGCGCGGGCGGAGAAGGACGGATATGACGCAGTCGCCGGGCGCTCGGCCCGCACCTACCTGTCGGCACAAGAGGAAAAGTAATGAACACGTACACCAGCACCAGAGCCGACACCGCGCGATGCGGGGCAGTGCTGGCTGACCGGCCGACCGAAAACAGGCGGTACGCCGAGGCTGTCGGTCGGGCGCCAGATCAAAGCAGTCGAGTCCGGCATGAGGTGCTGCAGCGGGGCTTTAGGATGGGGCACTGATGCGACCGGCAACGAAACTGCAGCGGACGAGCCTGGTGGACCAGGCCGTTGAACAACTGCGCACCGAAATCATCGACGGTTCGCTGGCCCCCGGCACGCCACTGCCCGAAGCGCAGGTCAGTGAGTGGCTGGGCATCGCCAGGCCGACGGTCCGTGAGGTGCTGCTGCGACTGCACAACGACGGCCTCGTCCAGAAGCAGGGCCGCGGAGTGGCACTCGCGGTCACCCGCATCACCCGTGACCAGATGGTCGACATCTACATCGCGCGGTTCCATCTCGAGGCGGCCGGCGCCCGGTCGTTTGCGACCGCCGCCCCGTCCGCCCGCGAGGAACTGGACCAAAGCCTTGTGGCGCTCGACGCAGCGATCGCATCGGCCGACCGGCTCAACCAACTCCGCCTCGAAGCTCGCTGCCACACCGCAGTTGTCGGCCTGACCGGCTCGCAACGCTTGGTCACTGCCCACACGCAGCTGATGGTGGAGGCTCGTTTGGCCGCCATCACGGCGGGCGATGTCGATCACGAGATCGTCATGGCCAATCATCACAAGTTCGTCGACTTGCTTCGGGCAGGGCAGGCAGAAGCCGCCTGCCAGCAACTCGGGGAACGCATGAACGCTGCCCGCGGCCGGCTCCTGAAGAACCTTCCTGAATGATCAACCGGCTCGCCATCGTTTCGCGGCCCACGCGTTGACCCTCTTGAACGCGCAGCACCACCGTCACCCACACGGCTGGTAGCGCGCCTCAACAATCGGCTCCCCGGCTCCGCCTTTCCCCGGCCGGGGCTGGGGAGCTCTCCTCGCAATCCGTTGACTCTGGCCAGTCTGCCGACGACGGTTGCCGTCACTGCCTCACATCTCCGTTACACAACCTCTCGGATAACGGAGATAAAGGTTCTCTCATTCTCCCAGGAACGGGATGAGTATCCCATTCCTGGTGTTCAGCGATCAATCAAGCACAAACGGCATCGATGTATCCACACTAATTCCCAATTGGAGGTGCGGCCGACATGAAGAAGTTCATCAGCGTGGCGCTCGTGCTCGGGCTCTCAGCGTCACTGGCCGCCTGCACGTCTACCGGCTCGGACGCCGGCGCCGGTGGAAAGGACGTAGTTGTCGTCCAAGGCTTCGGCGCCGAGTACGCAACCCTCTTCACAGAAAACATCGCGAAGCCCTTCACGAAGAAGACCGGCATCCAGGTCAAGTACAGAGCCGGGGGAGCCGGAGCGGAGACCTACGCCGCCATCCGGGCCGCGAACGGCGAACCAGGCTTCGACCTCGCCGTGATGACCTACTTCGAGCTCGACCAGGGCCACCAGGACCACCTGCTTGCCCCGGTGACCCAGAAGCAGGTGCCGAACATGGCACATGTGCCCCAGAAGCTGCAGGAACACACCTACGGTGTCGGTGCCATCCAGGACGTCCAGCAGGTCTCCCTGATGTACAACCGCGACGACTTCCCGAAGCCGCCCACCAGTTGGGACGTGATGTGGGGCACCAAGTACGGCAAGGGCGCGCTGGTCTTCAACCCGAACAACATCCTCGGGGTCTACGCCCTGCTCAACCTCGCCGACATAAGCGGCGGGGGAATCACCAACATGGGCCCCGGCTTCAAGCGGACCGAGGAGATGGCCAAGCACGCCCTCGCCACCCCCACGACCTCGGCCGAGGCAGTGCCGTTCATGGCGAAGCAGACCGCCACGGCCTTCCCGTACTTCGACGGCCGCGCCGCGATCTACGCCAAGACCAACAACTACGACTTCACCGTTCCCCGTGAAGGCACATACGCGCACCTGGGCGGTCTCGGTATCCCGGACGGTGCCCAACACAAGGACAACGCCTACAAGCTCATCGACTACTGGCTTTCCAAAGAGGTCCAGGAGCGCTGGGCGCGTGCCTACAACGTCGGGCCCGCCATCAGCGGCCTGACCTTCCCCGCGGACTTCGCGGCCAAGCACATCACGACGCCGGAGAAGCTTGCCAAGGTCAAGATCGCTGACGCGGCGACGGTCAACAAGCACCGCACCCAGTGGCAGCAGAAGTGGCAGGAGGCCGTGCGATGACCACCTCCCTGACGGCCACGCCTCCGCGCCCACCAGTGCCGGCGCCGGCACGGAAGCGTTCCAGGCTGCCGTTGCTCACGTTGCCCGCGACGGTCTGGGTACTGGCGGTGTTCGCCGTCCCCACCATGATCCTCCTCGCCAGCAGCGTGCTGACCTACGACGGCGCCAAGGTCACCACTCATCTCACCCTCGAGCACTACACCGATCTGTTCGGCGACAGCTACTTCCGGTCGGTGCTCTGGGACACCATCTGGACCTCCGTCGTGGTGGGCCTGGCCTGTACGGCCATGGGGCTCCTCGTCGCCCACTTCCTCGTCCGGTCCCGCTCGCGGCTGCGCACGCTCGTCCTGCTCATCGTGGTATCGCCGCTGGTATCCAGCGTCGTCGTCCGTACCTACGGCTGGCTGGTGCTGCTCCAGGACGACGGGCTGCTCAACAAGATTCTCCTCTGGGCAGGAGTGACCGACGCACCCGTCGCGTTCATCGGGACCTGGTTCGCTGTGATCGTCGGCCTCGTGCACGTGCTCCTGCCGTTCGCGGTGTTCACCGCGATGTCCAGCGTGCAGGGCGTCGATCCCGCACTGGAACGCGCATCCCGCGACCTCGGTGCGGGGCCGGTCCGCACCTTCTTCCGGATCACGCTGCCACTGATCCGGCCCGGCTTGATCTCCGGTTTCATGCTTACCTTCGCGATCAGCCTCGGCGCGTTCGCCACGGCCGCCGTACTCGGCGGCGGGCGGGTCCAGACCCTCGCCACCCTGGTCCGCTACCGCGTGGTCGTCAGCCTCGAATGGGGCCAGGCCGCGGCAGTCGCAGTGGTCATCCTCGTGGTGAGCGCCATCACGGTGTCCGCACTGCTGTGGGCCGGCAACCAGTCACGAAAGGGGATCTGACCATGACCATGCGCTTTCGTCCATGGATCCTGCTGCGCTCCGTACTGCTCGCACTGGTCATGCTCTTCATCGCCGTGCCGATGGTCGTCGTGGTATGGACCTCCATCCAGCCGGACACCTACCCGGCCTTCCCGCCGAGCGGACTCTCCCTGCGGTGGTGGGACTCCGCACTCACCCGCGAGTGGCTGCTGCCCATGGCCCTGTCTGCCCAAGTCGCCCTGGCATCCGCACTGTGTGCCCTCGTCATGGGCACAGCCGCTGCGTACGCCCTGTCCCGCGGCCGGGGCCGTGGCCGCGGCGCGCTGGAGGGCTTCCTGGCCACCCCCCTGCTGCTACCGGAGATCGTGATCAGCCTCGGCGTCGTCCAGCTGATCTCGATGCTGAGCGCGCGCGGACTGATCGGCTCCCCCCTGCTGGTGGTGACGCACACGGTGATCGGCATCCCGTTCGTCCTGCGCACCGTGGGCGTCAGCCTGCTCGGGGTCAACCCCCTGTGGGAACGAGCCGCCCGCGATCTCGGTGCCACGCCCCTGCGGGCGTTCACCTCGGTCACCCTGCCGCTCATGCGATCAGGCATGTTCGCGGGAGCACTCTTCGCCTTCATCATGTCGTTCAACAACGTCGAACTCTCCCTGTTCCTCACCACACGCGACGCGAACACCCTGCCCATCCAGCTCCTGCAGTACATGGAGTACGAGTACTCGCCCACCCTGGCCTGCGTCGCGGTCACCAGCGTCCTCGGCATCTGCGCCATCGCAGGCATCGCATCCCGGTTCACCCACCTGACCGAGTTCATCCACGGAGGTACCAAGTGACCGCACTCAGCACCGACAAGCGGCCGGCCACCCAGGCAAGAGCCGGCGGATACGCGGTCACACTGGGCGGCATCCGCAAGCAGTTCGGCTCCTCGGTAGCCGTCGAAAACCTCGACCTCGATGTACGCCCCGGCGAGTTCCTCACCCTGCTCGGACCATCCGGCTGCGGCAAGACCACAACACTGAACATGATCGCGGGCTTCCTGACCCCGGACAGCGGACAGATCATGCTCGACGGGCAGGACGTACACCAACTGCCACCGGACCGGCGCGACACCGCCATGGTCTTTCAGCAGTACGCCCTGTTCCCTCACCTGACCGTCGGCCGAAACGTCGGCTACGGACTGCAAATGCGCAAGCGCCCCAAGGCGGAGATCCGCAAGCGCGTGGCCGAGGCGCTCGAACGTGTCGGGCTTGCCGGTCACGAGGATCGCCTGCCCAGTCAGCTCTCCGGCGGGCAGCAGCAGCGCGTCGCGCTGGCCCGGGCCATTGTGGTGCAGCCGAAGGTGCTGTTGTTCGACGAACCGCTGTCCAACTTGGACCTCAAGCTGCGCGAGCAGCTCCGCCTGGAAATCAAGCACCTGCAGCGCGAACTCGGCGTCACCTCAATCTTCGTGACGCACGATCAGACCGAGGCGCTGGTAATGAGCGACCGGATCGCGGTGATGCGAGCCGGCCGGATCGACCAGCTCGACACGCCGGACACGATCTACCGGGAACCGGCGAACGCGTTCGTTGCCGGATTCGTCGGCCAGTCCAACCTGATTCCCGGCATCTGTACGGAAGCCGGAGCCGACCGATGTACCGTCCAGTTGCCCACATCGAACATCGTGCATGCGCTGCATCCCGGGACGGTCACGGCGGGCGACTCCGTCCGCGTCCTGCTCAGGCCGGAGGCACTCCGCCTGGGCGAGCAGAGCGCGGCAACATCGATCACCGGCCAGGTGGCCGAGGTCGTCAACGAAGGCAACATCGCCACCGTCGTCGTTGAGATCACAGGAGACATCCGGCTCCGGGTCGCCGTGTCCGACCCGGCCGCGCTCAGCCTTCCCGTGCCCGGCGACACGATCTCCGTCTCTGTCCCCCCAGACGCCGCCCGAGCGCTGCCCGCAGAGGACTGAAATCTCACACCTCAGAAGCAGCAGAGACCAGGACGGGAGTGGGCGCGACCCATCTGCCACCCCTGCTGGCTCCGCTCGGTTCCAGCGCCGTTGCCCGAGCGGAAGAGTCCCGGCCGCCCCACCCGACGCGGCCGGGACTCGGCTTCCTACGCAAGAGGCATCGGTGCCTTAAGGCCAACAATCCGATGCCGCCCGGGCACCGACGCCTCACGGCACTGCTGATGTGCCGCGCACATCCCGGGGCGGATGAGCCCGAGCACGATAGGTGCCGTATTTGCACGACAACTGTCGTCATCCGGGCCCGGCCTCCTTGCCCAGGTGCTCTTTGGTCCGGTTCCGCGAGTCACCGGGAAGCAGCGTTGTCGGTGGGCTTTGCCAGGGTGTTCGTCGTAGACGAACTGGTGGAGCGCGTCGACGATCAAGATCGTGTGCTGGGGATGGTGGTCAGCCGCCGGCAGGCCATCCGGGAGGGTTGGCTGCACCAGGTCGCCGTGACGGTATGTCGTGATGAGCGTGGGCGGATCCTCGTCCACCAGCGGTCGGAGCAACTGTCGCGCTTCCCCGGGCTCTACGAGGTCGTGGTCGGTGGCGCCGTGGATGTCGGCGAGTCCTATGAACAGGCCGCTGCGCGGGGGCTCGCTGAAGAGCTGGGCATTCGTGTGCTGCCGCGCTTGCTGTTCACGTTCCTCAACCGCAGCGGCTTGAGCCCTCATTGGCTCGGCGTGCACGAAGCCGTGGTGCCGGACACCGTGGCCGCCGATCCCGCTGAGGTCGCCTGGCATGACTGGCTGACCGAGCCGGAGCTGCGGTCGGCCCTGCTGGAGTGGCGCTTCACTCCCGACAGCCACGAAGCCTTCAGCCGGTATCTCGCGTTCCGGACCGCGCAGTCCTGACCTTGCCCGCCTCGCGGGCTAGGACGCCAGCTTGCAGCAAGCGCGGTGCACGCCAAGAACTATGCGAATCTGACGACAGTTGTCGTGCTCAGCGACCCAGAACCCCCCTGGTCAGGGTGCTGGGTTGACGACAACTTGCGCGCTCCGTCTCAGCGGAAAGTCTCCTGCCGAACTCGCCCACGACCACAGACACCTGCTTGAGGACTGCACGTTGCCGGAGGTGGCCTAGGTGGCCTGCTGCGCGATACACGCCGTGCACCTTGCCAACACCGAGGAGCCGGCCCTGGGAAAAGACTCTTCGATCTCGATCGAGGCCGTCCGTGATCTGCTCGGGACCGACCTCGTCAGACCTTCGCATCACCGACGCCGACGTGGCGGTGCCACCTGGCCCGGGCCAGGCGGCGCGGGATCCAGCCCCCAGCTTGGCCTGCTGATCACATTCCTGGCTGTCCTGCTCGCGTCCGCGTATGGCGCGCTCGTCCTGTTCGCAGGAGGGGCACGGCCGCACTGCGCGTATCAAGTGATGCTGCCTGGCTCGGTGACGGCGGCCAGCATGAGGCTTGAGCCGGCGCCGATCGTGGTGTGCACGCCGGTCCAGGCGAGGGTACGCAGCCGGATCACCGGGCGAGGCCTTGGGGCCCGCGCTCGAAGTACAGCTCGGCGCCGGTGATGTCCGCGATTGCGGCATCGGGCGGGAGGGCCTGGACGCGGGCGCTGATGGTGGCGAGCAGATCCAGCGCCTGCGGGTTGCGCGGATCTTGCGGGGGAGGCCGTGGTAGGGGACGTGCACGATGTGCCGTGCCGGAGGCGTGGTCGCGGTCATGGCGGTCACCCCGCGCTTCCCTGACTGCGGGGCCGAGATGGCGAAGGACATACGTCAGCCCGCCAAAGCGGCCTGAGACTTGATCAACGGGCGTTGTCACTGGTCACTGGCCTGGAGCCGGTTCCGGGAGCCGTAACAGCGGCCGCGATGACAGGTTTGGCTATTGAGA
Organism: Streptomyces sp. 6-11-2; assembly: GCF_006540305.1. Lineage (GTDB taxonomy): Bacteria > Actinomycetota > Actinomycetes > Streptomycetales > Streptomycetaceae > Streptomyces. The sequence goes on from NZ_BJOR01000003.1 coordinate 18,398, forward strand.
TTAGCTTTTAGCTAACTAGGTTAGCCAGGATCTGAGGGGTGTCATGACTGAGTACCTTGCCGTCGACGGCGGCACGATCGCTTACGAGGTGGCGGGGTCCGGCCCGCTGATCGTTCTCGCGCACGGCATGGGCGACAGCCGCGCTGCGTACCGTGCTGTGATCCCGCCGCTGGTGGCGGCGGGTCACCGGGTTGCCGCGGTCGATCTGCGCGGCTGCGGCGAGTCCAGCGTCGGCTGGCCGGCCTGGAGCCGCACCGCCATCGCCGGCGACCTGCTCGCGGTGATCCGCCACCTGGGCGGTCCGGCCGTGCTCGTCGGCCACTCGATCTCCGGCGGTGCCGCCACCATCGCCGGGGCGCAGGGGCCCTCGCTGATCACCGCGGTTGTCGAGTTGGCGCCGTTCACCCGCAAGCAGTCGATCCGCCTCGGCGACCTGCGGGTGAAGCGCTTCCGGCGGGGCATGCTGCGGCTGCTCGGCGCGGGCGTGTTCGGCAGCGTGCCGCTCTGGCGTTCGTACCTCGACGTGGCCCACCCCGGCGTGAAGCCGGTCGGCTGGGTCGAACGGCTCGACCGTATCGACTCCCTGCTGCGCGAGCCGGGCCGGATGAAGGCCCTGCAGGGCATGGGCCGCAGCGCCCCGACCGACGCCGGCGCGCAACTCGGCAACGTCCGCTGCCCGGTCCTGGTCGTGATGGGCACGCTCGACCCCGACTGGGCCGACCCGCACGCCGAGGGTTCGGCGATCGTGGATGCCCTGCCGTCCGGCCTCGGCCGGCTTGAGATGATCGAGGGCGCCGGGCACTACCCGCACGACCAGTTCCCCGACCAGCTGGTTTCGCTCATGCTCTCCTTCCTCCGATCGGACGCCGCTCGTGCCTAGGGCCGGCCTGGACCCGGCGGCCGTGGTCGCGGCCGGTGCCGCCCTCGCCGACGAGGTTGGCTTCGCCAACCTGACGATGGGCTTGCTGGCCGAGCGGGTGGGCGTGCGCACCCCGTCCCTGTACAAGCACGTGGGCAGCCAGGAAGACCTCAACCGGCGCATCGCGGCCTTGGCGTTGCGCGAGGCCGCCGACGCTGTTGGCGGCGCGGTCCAGGGGTACGCGGGCCGCGACGCCCTGGCGGCCGCGGCGCGCGCCTTCCGCGCGTTCGTCCTGGAGCACCCAGGCCGGTACGGCGCGACGATCGGCGTGGAACCGTCCGGCCCGGACGATCCGCTGGCCACCGCGGGCCAGCGGCTGCTCGGCGCGTTCATGGCGGTCCTGCGCGGCTACGAGATCGCAGAGTCCGACGTGGACCACGCCCTGCGCATGCTGCGCAGCCTCTGCCACGGCTTCGCCACGTTGCAGTCGGCAGGAGGCTTCCAGTGGAGCGCCGACATCGACGAGAGCTTCGAGTGGCTGATCGCCTTCGCCGACCGGGGCCTGCGCGCTATGTGAGAACGCTGCCGCCGTCGATCGCTTCGGCATCATCGGCGCCTTGGTCTGCCTCGTCGGCAGGGCCTGATCATGTACTCGCTACGGGGCACTGACCCAGCGGACGCGGGAGCATTCCGCAACTTGCGCGGTGGTCAGGATGACGCGCGAGCCAGTGCCGCACGCGGGCTGCCCCTGCCGGTTGGGGCACCGGCCGGTGTGACTGCCGCGTCCGCACTCGCCCTCACACTCGCACCGCCAACTGGCGCGTTTCTTGCTGCCCTTGGAGATCTCTGGCTCAGTTGCCCGGGCAGCGACTGCGGTTATCGGGTCGGGTGGGCACCTCGGGTCACAGCCTCGTGGCGTCGAGTTGGTGAGGGACGGTGCCAGCGCGAAGTTCGCGCAGGTCGACGCCGCCCGGATGGTGCGAACCGGCGCTTGACGGCTTCGCCATCCTCGAGGCCGCCGGCGGCTTCGGACTGCCCCGCGAGGTCACCCGCAGCTACCACTTCCTCGTCGACACCCTGATCACTGGCCTGCAAGCCGACCCCGATGACTCCACACCCCCGGAGGACCGGCATGACCGCCGCCCACTCACCCGCGAACACCCCGAAACCACCCGCTGACGCGAAGATCTCAGTCCTGACACAGCCCGAGGCGACCGTCGGAACGCCAGGCGTGGTCACCGGCCGACCACTGAGCTGGCTGCGAATCGAAGGTCTGGCCGTCGCCGGAGCCGCTCTCGTCGTCTTTGCCACCACCGGGCAGCCCTGGTGGCTGATCCCGGCTCTGTTCCTTGTCCCCGACCTGTCCTGGCTCGCGTACCTCGTCGGCCCGCGGGTAGGCGCCTGGACCTACAACCTCGCGCACACCGCGCCGCTGCCGCTGGCACTGCTCGTCGCAGGAGCCGGATGGCACACCAGCGCGCTCACCGTCGCCGGAGCCGTCGGCCTGTTCCACCTCGGTCTCGACCGCCTCATGAAGTACGGCCTCAAGTACGACCACAGCTTCGGCATCACGCACTTGGGCGTGCATGGTGACCACTGACCGGCCAGCGCAACGAACGAGGCCGTACGTAGCTTCCCCGGCGCTGGCCGGGCAGGCCCTGTGCTTCCGAAGCTGCCCTGAAGCGACGCCCAGGCCGTGCTTGAGTTCGCGGTAGTCGTGCTCGATGCGCCAGCGGATCTTTGCCAGGCGGACCAGGTCGGCGATCGGGGTGTCGTCGGACAGGTCGGACAGCCAGAACCGGGTCGGTTCGTCCTCGCCGTCGGGCCATTCGGCCAGAAGCCACACCTCGGGCAGGACGCCGTCCCACCGGCCGTGCCCGGCCACCGTGGCTGCCTGGGCCAGCCGACGCGAGCGCACCCGGCCGGCCGGGCCTGCATCGCAAGGAAGCGGGAGGTCAGGCAGCCGCGGGCCACGTCTACCAGGCACTGGTCCCTCTCGCGTACTGCGAGACCCTCGCTCCCCGCCTGTAGCTGCGAGGCGGTTCCCGAACGGTCTTGCACCCTTGTACCCATGAGCTAGGCGTCGCCTCGGGATCGCAGTCGACGCGGCGCACCACCGGCTCGCAGCGGGCCCGGCTGACGGACAACCTTGCACCCCCAATGTAGGTAGGTACTCGTAGTACCTACCTACGGGTTGTTCTTCCTTCCCCCCTGAGAGCAGGAGCGGAACACGGTTGAACGTCTGATCAACAAGCTGAAGGCGCCTGGCGAGGTATCGCCCCGCGGTATGGCAAGACCCCACGCGCTACCTCGTCGGCCCCACCTACGTGACTCGATGATCTGGCTCAAGCACCCTGCCTGGACCGCATCTTGATCACTACTCAATGCGTTCCCCAACGGCTGGTCGGTGCCTATTACTGCTGTCGCACCTTGCCGGGCAACTACTTCAGCGTCTCGGCAAGTTGGGTAAGGGTGTCGGCCTGGCCAGCTGTCACCGCCTTGTCGGTCTGCGCGCGGATCTGGTTGATGAACGCATCGAGTTTGTTGGCGCGTGCGGTGCTGTTCGGTGCCTGGCTCGCCGCGTTGAGCTTCGCGTTGAGGCCAGCTGTCACACCACTGTTCGTGCTGAACTTGTCGACGAGACCTGCGAGGTAGGGGTACGGCGAGGTGTCGACGAATGCGTAGCCGTTGACCATCCGGCTGTTCAGCGAATCCGGGTCGATGGTGCTCACCGTCAGCTGGTACGCTCCGGGCGTGGCGTAGGTGTGCGTCCCTGAGATGGCGAACTTGCCGCCACCAGTGGGCGTCACGGTGCCGGGGCTGCGGGTGAGGTCGCCCCAGTTGATGATCGCGGTCAGTGAGTCTGCCGAGCTTCCGGCCACCGTGGCCACGGTTCCGCTGAAGGACTGGCTCGCATTCGGGTAGAAGGTCGTACCGTTCACCGTCGGAGCCGGTGCGGCCGTCACCTTCTCTGGCTGCCAGGGCAGCGAGACGGCGCGCAACTGGCTGCCGCTCGCGTCCCCGGTGAGCTGCCAGGTGAAGATGCCGTTGAGCCCCTGCTCCTTGGCGTACTTGGAGCGGATGCCGAGCGAGTGCGCGGTCTCGTAGCTGCAGAAGGTCCGCGTCGTGGGGTTCCACAGGTACGGCGACTGAACCTGAGCGTCCCAGTTGATCAGGATGGAGGTGTTGCTGGGGTTGAGTGCGTTGGCCGCTGTGGTCTGACCGCAGCCGGTCGACGTCCACTGCTGGAACAGGCCGTTGTTGAGGGTGGTGGTGGTCACGAACCCTCTTGCCAGGGTGAACTCCACGCCCAGCGTCATCTTGTTGCGCGGCACACCGTGCTCGATGTAGTAGCGCACGGCATCGTCCGTGCTGTTGTACTGATCGCCGGTGTTGTCGTCGGAGTGCTTGTAGAGCGGCTGGTTGAACATGGATACGGGGGAGTACCCGGTACCCATGTCGTAGGTCATCACATTGATGTTGTCCAGGGTGCGGCCGAGGGTCGCCAGGTCGAAGCTGGTGTTCGTGTCGTACGGCGCGCCGGTGACGCCGTTGCCGGAGTCCTGCCAGCGTCCCGCCGGCAGCGCCGCGGTGACCAGGAAGTCCCGGCGGCTCTTGCCGTGCGCGTCCGCGTAGGCGTTCAGCTGGGTGCGGAACTCATCGACGAGCAGGTTGAAGTTCTGCCGGTCGTCAGGTGAGTAGCCGATGTTCGGCAGGCCGCCGGAGATCGGGAACTCCCAGTCGAGGTCGAACCCGTCGGTGGCTCCGTTCTTGACGAATGCGTCGATGCACGAGGCGACGAACGCCTTGCGTTTGGCATCGGTGGAGGACACGTCGGAGAAGTTGGCGGCTCCCCAGCCGCCGATCGAACGGATGACCTTCAGGTCCGGCCGAGCCTGGCGCTCCGCTAGCACCTCGTTGATGCCCGCGGTGCTCGCGGTCGTGCAACTACCATTGCGAATGGTGGAGAATGCCCAGAAGAAGTGCGTGACCAGGTCCATCTGGACGCGCTTGAAGTTCGGCGGATCGGAGAGCAGGTAGCCGCCGACCATCGGTGTCGGCAGTGGCGGTACGGTCTCGCCGGTTGTCGCGGGCTTCTTCGCGTCTGCCGTCGCAGGCGGAACGAACCCGAGTACGGCCATTGCGGCAACGCTTGCACAGACGAATATCCGTCTGATTTTCATCGATACCCTTCCTGTTGGTTGTGATGCTGCACCCGGGGAGCGTGAAATACGCCGAGTGCGTCGTGTGTGGATCAGCCGGACGTCGAGCCCGGCTGCATGAGACATGCCAGCCGCCGTCCTGGGCTGGGAGACGAACGGGGCGCCGAGCATCAGCAGTGACGGCGACCGCTGCAGGCGTGGTCGCCATCACCGCCGTACCGGGTAGCGGAGCTTTTCGGTTCGCAGGAACGGTGATCGGCTGCCGACGTTGTTGGCGAAGACAGCTGCGGCGGCGGTCTGGTTCTTGCCCGAGGGGCTCGCCGGGGCCGCCTGGGCCACAGCGCCGACCGTCGCGGCTCCGGCGACCGAGGTCGCGAGGAACGCGCGGCGGGAGTGAGGCTGTGGGCCAGATCTCTCGTGTTGCAACTCGATCCCTCCTTGCCTTCCGGCCGGAGCGCGTTTGCGTACCGGCCGCTTGGTGCAGCGGAAGTGATACTTGTGCAGACACTTGTGTAAGCCACTTACGAAAGTAGGCTGCTATAGTTTTTCCTGGCAGGGGCAACCGAGTCAAGGGGAAAGCGTCGCCGCCCATGAGAGAGGACCCGCCGCTCCTGCGACAGCTCAGCCAGGGCAGGGTCCTGACGGTGCTTCGCGAGGTGTCTCATCTGCGCCTGGCCGAAATCGCCCGCCGCACAGGACTGTCCCGGCCCACCGTGAGCGAGGTGGTCGACGAACTACGCGCAGCCGGCTGGGTGGAGTACGTCGAGGAGCATCCCGACAGTCGTAACGTCATGGGCCGGCCGGCCCGGCTGGTACGATTCCGCGCCGACGCCGGCTGCGTCCTGGGCATCGACATAGGGCCGCACCGCACCTCCGCGGTGATTGCCGACCTCAACGGTGAGCCTCTGGCGACCAGCCGCTGTGCGACCTCGGCCGCGCAGGACAGCCGCGAACTGCTCGCCGCCGTCCGGTTGACGGTACGCGGGGCGCTGGACGAGGCCGGCCTCAAGCGTGAGGCGGTGCTGGCCGCGGCGGTCGGTAGTCCCGGCATCCTCGACCCGCGCTCGGGCAAGCTGGCGCAGGCGCCCGGCCTGCCCGGCTGGACCTCGCTGAACCTCAAGGCGGAGCTGCGCCGGACCTTCCGCTGCCCGGTCCAGGTGGAGAACGACGTGAACCTCGCCGTGCTCGGCGAGCAGTGGAAGGGGATCGCCCGGAACACCCCCACCGTGGTGTTCGCCTTGTGGGGCGAGCGGGTCGGCGGCGGCATCTGCATCGACGGGCGGCTGCACCGCGGCACGTCGGGGGCGGCCGGAGAGATCGGCTACCTCACCGTCCTCGATCCGCACGACGACCACGGCGCGCGGCCTGACGCGGAGGGACTGGGGCCGTTCGAACGGCTCACGGGCGCGTCGGCCATCGTGGACCTCGCCAGCTCGCTCCCGTACCGGCGAAGCCCCCGGCTTGCCGCTCTGCTGCGGGAGGGCGCACTCGACGTCGTCTCAGTCTTCGATGCCGCAGCCGACGGCGACCCCGGAGCGCAGGGAGTCATCGACACGGTCGCAGCCCGTCTGGCGCGCGGTCTTGCGCCGGTCCTGCTCGTGCTCGACCCGGACCTGCTCGTCATCGGCGGCGGACTGTCCCGCGCGGGGCGCGTCGTACTCGACGCCGTGACCCGGCACCTGCGACCGCTGACCCTCGTGCCGACGCCGATCGAGTTGTCCCGTCTGGGTGACGACGCCGTCGTCATGGGCGCGGTCAGACTGGCTCTGGACGACGTGGAGAACCGGCTGCTGCCCCCGAACGAGCAGCGCGTCCGGTCGGAGAACAGGTCGACGTGAGCCGGGGCCGGCGGCGCCCGCCGGCCCCGGGAATTCGCGGCAGGCGGAAGGATCGTTTTGGCGCCGGAGGCCGGCGGCCAGGACACCGGTGAACCCGTCGTCAGGTGGGTGGCGCCATCGGTACGGCCCTGCTGAACACGATCGCGGTTTCGGCCACGACCTCGTACATCCAGGACCACATCGGGGGTGCCGCCACGAGGCCCCAGCAGCAGCTGGTGCAGTTGCAGGCCATGGTGAACGGCTACACCAGCGCCATCTGGTTCGCCGTCGGGATCCTGGTCGTGGCCGCCGCGATCGCCCTGACCTTCGTGAAACCGGGCGCCCGGGCGGCGGCACGGTGACCGGGTCCTCCGGTGCCGCATCCGGTGAGGGCGTGAAGGACGAGGCGGCGATAACCGGTCAGCGCCCACTGAGTGGTATGTACCTCAGCGGAGCCAGGGCAGGTCCGCACCCGCTTTGTTCGGCTGGAGTCCCTCTCGCCGAGGGACTTCTGCTGTTCGGGGCTGAGCCGGTCGAACAGCGTCTGACGCAGGGCGGCCACATGGCCCGGCTCGGCCCCTGCGGAAGGACGGCAACCCAGAACGCAGGGGGCGGGCTCGAAATCTTGGACGCTTCCGGCTGGATTCACAGGCGCATGATGACCAGGGCGGTGTCGTCGGTGGCGTCACCGGGTGGAAGTTGGTCGTTGAGCACGGCGTCGGCGAGGGCTTCGGGTTCTTCTGCCTGGTGGCGGGCCAGGGAGTCGGCGAGCCGGGCGAGGCCGGTGTCTATGTCTTCGCCGCGGCGTTCGATCAGGCCGTCGGTGTAGAGCACGAGAACGGCGCCCTCGCGGAAGGCTGCGACAGCCTGGATCCGGGGGGCGTGTTCAGGGCGGGCGGCCAGTGGCGGGTCGGTGGCCTGGTCCAGGAACTCGACGGTCCCGTCCCTCTGCAGGAGCCCAGGTGGGGGGTGGCCGGCGCTGCTGTAGGTGATGGTGCGGGTGTCCCAGTCGATGACTGCGGTGGCCGCGGTGGTGTTCTCGGCACCGTCGACGGTGCGGGCGTACAACCCGAGGGCTTCCAAGGCGCGGGCGGGGCCTTCGGCGACGAGGGAGACGGCGCTGAGGGCGCTGCGCAGTTGTCCTATGACTCCGGCGGCGGGCAGGCCGTGGCCGACGACGTCGCCGACGGCAACGGCGATGCGATCGCCGGGCAGGTCGACCAGGTCGTACCAGTCGCCGGCCACGTTCAGTGCTTCGGCGGCGGGCCTGTAGCGTACGGCCGCCGGAAGCCGACCGACCGGGCGAGGAGCGGGCAGCATGGCTTCTTGCAAGGTCAGCGCGACTTCACGGGCGCGGATGAGTTCGGTGACGTCCTCCACGCGGTGCAGCAGCAGTGTCACCCGTCCATCAGATCCGAACACGGGGATGTTGGTCATGTTGAAGTACCGCTCGTGCCACACTCCGGGCTGGTCGGGGTCCTCCATGTCGTAGCGCTGCAGCGCCACGATGCTGCGTTCACCGGTGCCCGCCGCCTGGCGCAGTGACGCCAGAACTCGATACGAGCGGGGAGTCACAGCTCGCTCATGATGTTGTAGGCCCAAGGGCGGCTGCACACGAACGTTGATCGATTGGCATGCCCGGAGATCCTCGCCGGTGACCGCGGCACCCTGCACTTCTACGGCCAAGCGCCATCCTGCAGCGCCCACGAGCAGCCCGCCGATCGGCGGGCCGACGGCGGCGGCCAGCGCCTGACGTACAGCGGCCACGGCGCGATGGTCACAGTCCTCGTTGGTCATCGAAGAGGTCCTCGACGGTGGCTGGGGAGTCGCCGGCAAGGTACTGACGCCTGCCATGCTCAATGGCGACGACTGACCCGACCTCTGCCCCCGGCACAACCGTGAGCGGCGTGCTGACAATGTCCAGCTCGGGGGGAGCGGCAGGCGTCGATCTCGTCGAGAACGAAGAACTCCTTGTGCACACAGGCTCGCGGTGACGAGAGGGTCCTGGTCACCGGTGGCACGGGGTATCTGGCCGGCTGGGTGATGGCGGGCCTGCTCGGTCGCGGCTATCTGGTGCGTACCACCGTGCGGGACGCGGGCAAGTCGGAGCAGGCGCGCGCGGCCGTCGGTGAGCACGCCCTTGCGGGCGATGCGGCGCCGGATGCCCCACTGGGATAACCATCGCCGCAGGTGGTTGTAGTCGTAGTCCTTGTCGGCGTGGAGTTTGCCAGGCTTGCGCCGCCGGGGGCCTCGCCGGGAGCGGACCGGAGGTATCCCCTTCACGAGCGGGATCAGGGCCTGGCTGTCATGGACGTTGGCGTTGTGGCTGTCCCGGGGTCAGTGCACGGCGAGTTCTTCCAGCTGTTGAACGACGCGTTCGATGGGTGCGGTGGCGTCGATCTCGACGGTCGCGGTGGCACGCAGCAGCGGTTCGACGGTGGTCAGGTGGTGGAGAATGGCGTCACGTTCTTCGCTTGCCGTAGGGGTTGTTGGTCCGGGCTGCGATCCGAGCCAGCAGCACGATGTGATCGAACAGGGGACGGCCACGATGAGGTTGTCCTCGCTGTGGCTGCTGAGCCCTGGTGAGACGGCTCGCAGGCTCCGAGACAGTGTCGGACGATCACGAGTTCAGATAGGTGAGCACGGCCAGAACACGCCGATGATCCTCATCACTTTGGGACAGTCCGAGCTTGAGGAAGATGTTGCTGATGTGCTTCTCGACCGCGCCGTCGCTCACCACCAGCTGCCGGGCGATTGCCGAGTTCGTCCGTCCCTCGGCCATCAGCCCCAGGACCTCCCGCTCCCGGGGGGTGAGCCCGGCCAGCACGTCCTGCTTGCGGCTGCGGCCGAGCAGCTGGGCGACGACCTCCGGGTCCAGGACCGTTCCGCCCTCGGCCACCCGGACCACCGCGTCCACGAACTCGCGCACCTCGGCCACGCGGTCCTTGAGCAGATAGCCGACCCCGCCGCTGGAGCCTGCCAGCAGTTCGGTGGCGTACCGCTCCTCCACGTACTGCGAGAGCACGAGCACGCCCAGCGCTGGGTGTGCCTTGCGCAGCTGCACCGCGGCCCGGACGCCCTCGTCGGTGTGCGTCGGCGGCATCCGCACGTCCGCCACGACGACGTCCGGCAGCGCCTGCTGGTCGTGCAGCTCCGTGATGGTCTTGATCAGCGCCTGGGCGTCCCCGACACCCGCCACGACCTCGTGTCCGCGGTCGGTCAGCAGCCGGGTAAGGCCCTCCCTGAGCAGCACTGAATCCTCGGCGATGACCACTCGCACCCTGTCCTCCACGATCCTCGGCCCCCCACAGCCTCGCCCCACGGCTTTCCGTGCGACATGGTCCAGCATTCCAGTATTCGGACCGTGCCGCGCCCGGGCCAGGGGAAGTGTAGGGAGGCGACCACATGTTTCGGCCTGCCGCCGCGACCCGTGTGGCCGCGGCCGGCAGGCCGCCATCAGGGGACTTCGGGAGCGGCGGCTCGGCGATGCCGGGGAAACAGCGGACTTCGGGCCGTGGCTCAGCGCCGCCAGGGCAGCTCCGCCGTCACCCGGGTGGGTCCCCCGGACGGCGAGTCCACGATGAGGATCCCGTCCACCGCGTCCAGCCGCTCGGCCAGCCCGGCGAGGCCCGACCCCTTGGACACGTCCGCGTCGCCGACCCCGTCGTCCTCGACCTGGAGCATCAGCCGGTCCTCCACCCGCCAGACGTCCACCGAGGCGGACCGTGCCCCGCTGTGCTTGCTGACGTTCTGGAGCAGCTCGGAGACCGTGAAGTAAGCGATCCCCTCGATGGCCGCCGCCGGCCGCTCGGCCAGATCGACCTCCACCCGCACCGGCACCGTGCAGCGCGAGGCCACCGCCGACAGGGCCGCGTCCAGGCCGCGGTCCGTCAGCACCGCCGGGTGGATCCCCCGCGCCAGGTCCCGCAGCTCCTGCAACGCGGTCTTCACCTCGCCGTGCGCCTCGTCCACCATCCGCGCCGCCGCCTGCGGATCCTCCGTCAGCTTCTCCTTCGCCAGCCCCAGATCCATCGCCAGCGCCACCAGCCGGGCCTGTGCCCCGTCGTGCAGGTCCCGCTCGATGCGCCGCAGATCCGCGGCGGCCGTGTCGACCACGACCCCCCGGTCCGACTCCAGTTCCACCACCCGCGCCGACAGCCGCGACGGCCCCAGCAGCCCGTGCACCAGCACCCGGTCCACCATCGTCAGCGCCCGCACGATCCACGGCGTGGCCAGCGTGAACAGCAGTCCCACCAGCGCGGTCACCGTGATCTCGAACGGATTGTCCAGATAGATGCCGTGCTGACCGTCGCCGTAGAGCTGGAGTCCGCCCTGGCCGGCCCACATCGGGAACACCCAGAACCACAGCGGATACGTCAGCAGGCTCCAGCCCAGCGTCCAGAAGACCAGCGAGACCGAGAAGGAGAACACCGCCCACGGAAAGTGCAGGATCGCGTAGAGCAGGGCCCGCCAGGAGGCGCCGCTCTTCAGCAGGGCTCCCGTCCAGGCCAGGACGCCCGGCTTCGTCGTCCGCAGCGGCTGCGGCTCGGCGACCTCCAGGCCGAGCAGCCGGCGCGCCCGCGCCCGCTCCAGCACGCCGAACAGGCGGCAGCCGGCCAGCGCCGCCGCCAGCACCGGGACGCCCAGGAACGTCACCAGCAGGCCCGCGCCCAGCGACACCATCGTCACCGCGTACGTGAACAGCATGATGCCGATCGGCAGATTCAGCAGCACGTACCCGAACTCGCGCCAGCTGCGGGCCTCGAACGGCGCCCGCAGCCCGGCCGGCAGCAGGTGCCGTTCCCGGCCGGTGCCACCGTCGTGGAACCCGCCCGCGCTGTAGGGCCCGTACCCCGGTGCGTCCTGCGATCGGTACTGGGTGGCCATCGGCGTCGTCCCGTCCCCTCGTTCCGTGTCTCCTGCGGCTGTCCCGCCGTACTCCCAGCGTGCACCAGTCCGGCGGTCAGCCGGTGATCAGCATCGATGCCAAGAAGAAGGAACAGCTGGGGCAGCTGCCGAACCCCGGGCGGCAATGGCGCCCCGCCGGCGACGGCGATCCGGTACGGGTGGAGGACCACAGCTTCTACTTCATCGGCCCCGACGTCGACGTGGCGATACCCTTCGGCATCTACGATCCGGCCCACGACAGCGGCTGGGTGAACGTCGGCACCGATCACGACACCTCCGTGTTCGCCGTCGAGTCGATCCGCCGCTGTTGGGCTGCGGCGGTTTCGCTTAGGCGGCGCGGCGGGTCTTGCGGCGGCGTACTGCGACGGCGGTGCCGGCACCGGCGACGACCAGCGCGGCGGCCATACCGGCGATTGCGGCGGTGTTGTCGTTCGTACCGGTCTCGGCGAGGTCGGAGCCCGTGGCCGCAGTCTTTAGGGCGTGGTGGTTCTTCGGGGCGTGGTTGGTCTTCATGGTCTTGTTGATCCAGTCCGCGTAGGCGTGCGCGTTGGTGTAGAGGCCAGGGCCCTCCGAGCACGGCACCTTCGGGGCACCGGGCCCGGAGGTGACGCCGATCAGTTCCCAGCGGCCGTTCCGGCCCTTTTGGACCTGCGGCCCGCCGGAGTCCCCGAAGCACGCCATGGCCTTGGGCACGGTGGTGATGGTGCACAGCCGGGTCGGGCCCGCGTAGCCCGGCGCGCACTCGGACACAGCGCCCCTGCGGGTGTTCAGCTCCTGCAGCCGGTCCGGGAACTTGAGCTCGGTGTCGACGGTGGTGCCGAAGCCCAGGAGCCGGGTCGGCGTGCCGGGTCCCCCGACATGCTCGGCGATCTTGATGGGCTGCTGGGCGACCGGGCGGTCCAGGCGTATCAGCGCGAGGTCGTTGTTGTTGGCGGCCTTGCCCTCGCCGTTCACATAGCCGGGGTGGACGAAGATCCGGTCGATCTTCCGGACGGTGCCGCCGGACTTGCGGTGCTCGCTGCCGACGCGCACGATGCCGTCCAGCTCGAGGCCGTCACCCTTCACGCAGTGGGCCGCCGTCAGTACCCACTGCTGATCGATCAGCGACGCCCCGCAGGT